>NZ_JBWLKL010000002.1:602973-605604 GCF_059026065.1 Streptomyces sp. A18
TCCTTCGAGCGTCGTGACGACAACCGTGGTGGTGGCTCCGGCTTCCGCGGCGGCGACCGTCGTGAGGGTGGCGGCGGCTTCAACCGTGACCGCAACGACCGCGGTGGCTCCGGCTTCCGCCGTGACGACCGTCCCTCCGGCGGCTTCCGTGGCGGCGACCGTCCCTCGGGCGGCGACCGTGGCGGCTTCCGCCGTGACGACCGCCCCTCCGGCGGCGACCGTCGTGAGGGTGGCGGCGGCTTCAACCGTGACCGCAACGACCGCGGTGGCTCCGGCTTCCGTCGCGACGACCGTCCCTCCGGCGGCCACCGCGGCAGCGACCGTCCGTTCAACCGTGACCGCCGTGACGACCGCCCCTCCGGTGGCGCCCGCTCCGGTGGCCACGACCGCCCGTCGTTCAACCGTGACCGCTCCGGCACCGGCACCGGCTCCTTCGGCCGCCGTGACGACAAGCCGCGCTGGAAGCGCAACGGCTGACGTCTGCTGAGCAGTTGAACCGAAGGGCCCACCCCATCCGGGGTGGGCCCTTCGGCGTACGTACGTCTTTTGGTCAAACGTGACGCATGTCATGTCCCTGTCGTGGGCAACGCTCGTGCATGAAACCACCTCCAGGCTCCGACGAGGAGCGCCTCGCCCAGCTCGGCTACACCCAGGTCCTGGCCCGCCGCATGTCCGCGTTCTCCAACTACGCGGTCTCGTTCACGATCATCTCGGTCCTGTCCGGCTGCCTCACCATGTATCTGTTCGGCATGAACACCGGCGGTCCCGCCCTGATCACCTGGGGGTGGGTCGGGGTCGGCCTTATGACGCTGTTCGTGGGGCTCGCCATGGCGGAGATCTGTTCCGCCTATCCGACCTCCGCCGGGCTGTACTTCTGGGCGCACCGGCTCGCGCCGCCCAGGACCGCGGCCGCCTGGGCGTGGTTCACGGGCTGGTTCAACGTGCTCGGTCAGGTCGCCGTCACCGCCGGGATCGACTTCGGCGCGGCCTCCTTCCTCGGCGCGTACCTGAACCTGCAGTTCGACTTCAAGGTCACCGAGGAGCGCACGATCCTGCTCTTCGCCGCGATCCTCGTGCTCCACGGCCTCCTCAACACCTTCGGTGTGCGCATCGTCGGGCTCCTGAACAGCGTCAGCGTGTGGTGGCACGTCCTCGGGGTCGCCGTCATCGTCGGCGCGCTCGCCTTCTCGCCCGACTCGCACCAGTCGGCGTCCTTCGTGTTCACCGAGTTCGTCAACAACACCGGGTGGGGCAGCGGGCTCTACGTGGCCCTGATCGGGCTGCTGATGGCTCAGTACACCTTCACCGGGTACGACGCGTCCGCGCACATGACCGAGGAGACGCACGACGCGTCGACCGCCGGGCCCAAGGGCATCGTCCGCTCCATCTGGACGTCCTGGATCGCGGGCTTCGTGCTGCTCCTTGGCTTCACCTTCGCCATCCAGTCGTACGACGGCGCCCGCGAGTCGGCGACCGGTGCCCCGCCCGCCCAGATCCTCCTCGACGCGCTCGGCGCCACCACGGGCAAGCTGCTCCTGCTCGTCGTCATCGGGGCGCAGCTCTTCTGCGGCATGGCGTCCGTCACCGCCAACTCCCGGATGATCTACGCCTTCTCGCGGGACGGAGCGCTGCCGTTCTCGCACATCTGGCACTCGGTCAACCCGCGTACGCGCACGCCCGTCGCGGCGGTCTGGCTCGCGGCCCTCGGCGCGCTCGTCCTCGGTCTGCCCTATCTGATCAATGTCACGGCGTACGCGGCGGTGACCTCCATCGCCGTCATCGGCCTCTACATCGCCTACGTCATCCCGACCCTGCTCCGGCTCCGCAAGGGCGAGGAATTCGAGCGCGGGCCCTGGCACTTGGGCCGCTGGTCGCGCCCGATCGGCATCGTGGCGGTGGCCTGGGTCGGCGTGATCACGGTGCTCTTCATGCTGCCGCAGGTCTCGCCGGTCACCTGGGAGACCTTCAACTACGCCCCGATCGCGGTCCTGGTCGTCCTCGGCTTCGCCGCGACCTGGTGGCTGGCGTCGGCCAGACACTGGTTCCTCAACCCGGACCATGAGCGCACCGCTGCCCGCGAGGCGGCCCGCGGCGGCGCGCCGGAACCGGCCGATCCCTGACCGCGCCGCGGCCGTCCCCGGCCCCTCCCCGGCCCGTCGCGGGACGCGCGACGGGCCGAGGAGGCGATACCCGATCGGACGGCTGGGCCGCTGCGGCTATGCTCGTGGGGTGCGTCCGCGCACGGACCGTTAGCTCAATTGGCAGAGCAGTGGACTTTTAATCCATTGGTTGTGGGTTCGAGTCCCACACGGTCTACCACTCGGGCCCAGGTCAGGAAGGTTCTGACCTGGGCCCGACGCATGGGTCGCCCGAACGGCCCCGCCGCGCCCGCGCCCGCGCCGCCCCCGAGTGACGCTGAGCCTGCCAGGTGGCCGATCCGGAGGTGCAGCACGGGTTCCGTGCGTACGCCGAGAACGCGTGAGCGGCGGGCCCCGTTCGCCGGTGGTTCCCGGCCGGTTCGCTTTCACTCCCCCTGATGGCGTAGAGTTGCATTCAACGGCGCGGGGTGGAGCAGCTCGGTAGCTCGCTGGGCTCATAACCCAGAGGTCGCAGGTTCAAATCCTGTCCCCG